>NZ_KI519605.1:0-36558 GCF_000483465.1 Pseudomonas sp. LAIL14HWK12:I7 | reverse complement strand
CTGGTCGGGCCGACTGGCGTGTTCAACATCAGCCTCGACCCGCCTCAAGTTGATGGGGAGGTTCTACAAGCCACGGCTACCGATGCCGCTGGCAACACCTCAACCGCCAGCTCCGTCACCGCGCCGGATATCGACGGCGGCGATACCACACCGCCAGACGCACCTGTTGATCTGGTAATCGGTCTCGCTGGCCACCAACTGACTGGCCGTGGCGAAGCGGGCACTACCGTTCAGGTGCGTGATGCCGCCGGCAATGTCCTGGCGACTGGCACTGTGGGTGCAGATGGCACCTTCCTGCTGACCCTCGACCCTGCCGTGATCGATGGCAGCGCCCTGCAAGTGACCCTGACCGATGCGGCAGGCAACGTTTCGCAGCCTGGCTCGGTCACCTCGCAAGACCTGCTGCCACCAGCACAACCGACTGATTTGGCCCTGGCTGAAGGCGTGAGCCTTACCGGTCGCGGCGAACCAGGTGCCACTGTTCAAGTGCGCGACGCCGCAGGCTCTGTGATAGGTACCGGACTGGTCAACGCAGATGGCACTTTCAGCCTGACGCTCAGCCCTGCCCAAGCGAATGGTGAAGCACTGGACATCCGTCTGGTGGATGCCGCTGGCAACAGCTCGACCCCATTGCAATTCAATGCACCGGATATCACTCCGCCTGATGCCGTCAGCAACATCGTGGTCGGCGCTGGAGGTCTAGTATTGAGCGGTCGCGGCGAAGCCGGGGCCACTGTGGAAGTGCGTGATGCCAACGGCAATGTGATTGGCACAGGCACTGTATTGGCCAATGGTACGTTCTTGATCGACCTCGACCCAGCAGCGCAACCCGGCGAACACTTGAGCCTTGTGCAGACCGACGCAAGCGGCAACACTTCGGTTGCCCTTGAATACGACGTACCTCAGACCACCGCTCCCGCCAGTCCGAGCGATCTGGCCATCGACGCCGATGGCACCACCCTGACCGGTACCGCGCCAGCGGGCAGCCGCGTGGAAGTGCACGATGCCAATGGCACCCTGATCGGCAGCGCCATTGCCGGTGCCGACGGCACCTTCACCCTTGAACTCACGCCACCGCAAGCCAACGGCGAACTGCTCGATGTCGTCGCCATCGATGACACCGGCCTGTCGTCCCTGCCCGCACAGATCACCGCGCCGGACATCACTGCACCAGCCGCGCCGAGTGAGTTGGCCGTCAGCGCCAACGGCACTGTAGTAACTGGCCGTGCCGAACCGGGAAGCACCATTCGTATTCTCGCCGCCGATGGCACTGAACTGGGCAGCGCACTGGTCGGACCCACTGGCGTGTTTAGCATCACCCTCGACCCGCCTCAGGTCGATGGTGAAGTACTGCAGGCCACCGCGACCGATGTTGCTGGTAACACGTCGCTTGCCAGCTCCGTCACCGCGCCGGATATCGACGGCGTGGACACCACGCCACCCAACGCACCGACCAACCTGGTGATCGGCCTTGCTGGCCATCAGCTGACTGGCCGAGGCGAAGCGGGCACTACGGTTCAGGTGCGTGATGCCGCCGGCAATGTCCTGGCCACTGGCTCCGTAGGCGCGGACGGTAGTTTTGTAATCGCCCTTGATCCTGCCGTGATCGACGGCAGCACCCTGCAAGTGACCTTGACCGATGCCGCGGGCAACGTTTCGCAGCCAGGTTCGGTCACCTCCCAAGACCTGCTGCCACCTGCGCAGCCGACTGACCTGGCCCTGGCCGATGGCGTGACCCTCACGGGTCGCGGCGAGCCTGGCGCCACCGTGCAAGTACGCGACGCTGCGGGCACTGTGATTGGCACCGGGCTTGTGGGCGCAGATGGCAGCTTCAGCCTGACGCTCTCCCCGGCTCAAGCGAACGGAGAAGCGCTGGATATTCGTCTGGTGGACGCCGCTGGTAACAGCTCGACCCCACTGCAATTCGATGCGCCGGACATTACTCCGCCTGATGCCGTCAGCAATATCGTGGTCGGCGCTGGTGGCCTGGCCCTCAGCGGGCGCGGCGAAGCCGGGGCCACCGTGGAAGTCCGCGATGCCAACGGCAATGTGATTGGTACCGGCACTGTCTTGGCCAACGGCACCTTCCTGATTGACCTTGACCCGGCTGCCCAACCAGGCGAGCAACTGAGCCTGGTGCAGACGGACCCAAGCGGCAACACTTCCGTTGCCCTTGAATACGACGTACCTCAAACCACCGCCCCGGCCAGCCCAAGCGACCTGGCCATCGATGCCGATGGCACCACCCTGACCGGTACCGCGCCAGCGGGCAGCCGCGTGGAAGTGCACGATGCCAATGGCACACTGATTGGCAGCGCCATTGCCGGCGCAGATGGCACCTTCACCATTGAACTCACACCACCGCAAGCCAACGGTGAATTGCTCGATGTCGTCGCCATCGATGACACCGGCCTGTCATCCCTGCCGGCACAAATCACCGCACCGGACATCACTGCACCAGCCGCACCGAGTGAACTGGCGGTCAGCGCTAACGGCACCGTTGTTACCGGCCGTGCCGAACCGGGTAGCACCGTCCGTATTCTCGCCGCCGATGGCACTGAACTGGGCAGCGCCCTGGTCGGGCCGACTGGCGTGTTCAACATCAGCCTCGACCCGCCTCAAGTTGATGAGGAGGTTCTACAAGCCACGGCTACCGATGCCGCTGGCAATACCTCCACCGCCAGCTCCGTCACCGCACCGGATATCGACGGCGGCGATACTACGCCACCCGACGCACCCACCAACCTGGTAATCGGCCTCGCCGGCCACCAACTGACTGGCCGTGGCGAAGCAGGCACCTCCGTGCAGGTGCGCGACGCCGCCGGCAATGTCCTGGCCACTGGCACCGTGGGTGCAGATGGCACCTTCCTGCTGACGCTGGACCCTGCCGTCATCGACGGCAGCACCCTGCAAGTGACACTGACCGATGCGGCGGGCAACGTTTCTCAACCGGGCTCGGT
Source organism: Pseudomonas sp. LAIL14HWK12:I7 (assembly GCF_000483465.1). Lineage (NCBI taxonomy): Bacteria > Pseudomonadati > Pseudomonadota > Gammaproteobacteria > Pseudomonadales > Pseudomonadaceae > Pseudomonas > Pseudomonas sp. LAIL14HWK12:I7. The sequence continues at coordinate 33,598 of NZ_KI519605.1, read as the reverse complement.
CACCTCGCAAGACCTACTGCCACCTGCGCAACCCACCGACCTTGCCCTAGCTGATGGCATCACCTTCACCGGCCGCGGCGAACCTGGCGCCACCGTACAAGTACGCGACGCTGCCGGTACTGTGATCGGTACCGGGCTGGTCAACGCGGATGGCACGTTCAGCCTGACGCTGAGCCCTGCGCAGGCCAATGGCGAAGCCCTGGATATCCGCCTGGTCGATGCCGCTGGCAATAGCTCCGCTGCCCTGCAGTTCAATGCGCCGGACATCACCCCACCGGATGCGGTCAGTAACATCCAGGTCGGCCCTGGCGGCTTGGCCTTGGGCGGTCGCGGGGAAGCGGGTGCCACCGTTGAGGTGCGCGACGCGGATGGCAACCTGCTTGGCCGCGGCGTCGTCACTGCCAATGGTACCTTCCTGATCAACCTCGACCCGGCTGCACAACCTGGCGAACACCTGAGCCTGGTGCAGGTCGACCCAAGCGGCAACGCGTCCGTTGCCCTCGAATACGATGTGCCGCTGACCACCGCCCCGGCCAGCCCGAGCGAACTGGCCATCAACGCCGATGGCACCAGCCTGACCGGCAACGCACCCGCTGGAACCCGTGTGGAGGTGCACGATGCCAATGGCACGCTCATTGGCAGTGCTGTGGCGGGTGCAGACGGCACCTTTACTATCGTGCTCGACCCGGCCCAAGCCAACGGCGAACTGCTCGATGTTGTGGCCATTGACGACACCGGCTTGTCGTCCGTGCCTGCGCAGATCACCGCGCCGGACATCACCGCGCCAGCCGCACCGAGTGAGCTGGCCGTCAGCGCCAACGGCACTGTAGTAACTGGCCGTGCCGAACCGGGAAGCACCGTGCGTATTCTCGCCGCCGATGGCACTGAACTGGGCAGCGCCCTGGTCGGCCCAACCGGCGTGTTCAACATCACCCTCGACCCGCCTCAGGTCGATGGCGAAGTGTTGCAGGCCACCGCGACCGATGTTGCTGGTAACACGTCGCCTGCCAGCTCCGTCACCGCGCCGGATATCGACGGCGTGGACACCACCCCACCCAACGCACCGACCAACCTGGTGATCGGCCTCGCCGGCAGCCAGCTAAGCGGCCGCGGCGAAGCCGGGGCCACGGTGCAGGTACGTGACGCCGCTGGCAATGTGCTGGCGACTGGCACCGTAGGCGCGGACGGCAATTTTGTAATCGCCCTTGATCCAGCCGTTAACGATGGCAGCACGCTGCAAGTGGTGCTGACCGACGCGGCAGGCAACGCGTCTGAACCAGGCTCGGTCACCTCGCCAGACCTGCAAGCCCCAGACCAACCCACAGGCCTGGCCTTGGCCGAAGGCGTGACCCTTACCGGTCGCGGTGAACCGGGTGCCACTGTTCAAGTCCGCGACGCTGCGGGCACTGTGATTGGTACCGGACTCGTAGGCGCAGATGGCAGCTTCAGCCTGACGCTGAGCCCTGCTCAAGCGAATGGCGAAGCGCTGGACGTTCGCCTGGTGGACGCCGCCGGCAACACCTCGACCCCGCTGCAATTCGATGCACCGGACATCACACCGCCTGCTGCCGTCAGCAATATTGCCGTCGGCTCCGACGGCCTGGTCCTCAGCGGCCGCGGCGAAGCCGGCGCCACTGTGCAAGTGCGTGACGCCGAGGGCACTGTGATCGGCACAGGCACTGTCTTGGCCAACGGCACCTTCCTGATCGACCTCGACCCGGCAGCGCAACCCGGCGAGCACCTGAGCCTGGTACAGACCGACCCGAGCGGTAACGCGTCCGTCGCCTTTGAATACGACGTACCACTGATCACCGCCCCGGCCAGCCCAAGCGAGCTGGCGATCAATGCCGATGGCACCAGCCTGTCCGGCAACGCGCCAGCGGGAACCCGTGTGGAAGTGCACGATGCCAATGGCACGCTGATCGGCAGTGTCGTGGCAGGTGCCGATGGCACCTTCACTATCGTGCTCGACCCGGCACAAGCCAACGGCGAACTGCTCGATGTCGTCGCCATCAATGACAACGGTCTGTCGTCCGTGCCTACGCAAATCTTTGCGCCAGACATCACCGCGCCGACTGCGCCGAGTGAGTTGGCAGTCAGCGCCGACGGCAGCGTCGTCACCGGCCGTGCCGAACCGGGCAGCACCGTGCGGGTGCTGGCAGCTGACGGCACCGAACTGGGCAGCGCCCTGGTCGGCCCGACTGGCACCTTCAACATCACCCTCGATCCGCCTCAAGTCGATGGCGAGGTGCTGCAGGTCACCGCGACCGACGCTGCAGGCAACGCCTCAACCGCCGGCACGGTCACCGCGCCGGATATCGACGGCGGCGACACCACGCCACCAGACGCACCCACCAACCTGGTCATCGCCCTCGCCGGCAGCCAGCTCAACGGTCGCGGCGAAGCTGGGGCAACCGTGCAGGTCCGTGATGCCGAGGGCAACCTCGTAGCCAGCGGCTCGGTCAACCCGGATGGCACCTTCCAAATCACCCTGGACCCGGCCGTGAAAGACGGCAGCACCCTGCAAGTGGTGCTGACCGACGCAGCAGGCAACGCCTCTGAACCTGGTTCGGTAACCTCGCCAGACCTGCAAGCGCCAGAGCAGCCTACCGGCCTGGAACTGGCCAACGGCGTCACCCTCACGGGTAGCGGCGAACCGGGCGCCACCGTGCAGGTGCGCGACGCTGCGGGCGACATCATTGGTACCGGCCTGGTCAACGAGAACGGCAGCTTCAGCCTCACCCTTACGCCTGCCCAGGCCAATGGCGAAGTGCTGGATATCCGCCTGGTGGACACCGCCGGCAACAGCTCTGCCCCACTCCAATTCGATGCACCGGACATCACACCGCCTGCTGCCGTCAGCAATATTGCCGTCGGCTCCGACGGCCTGGTCCTCAGCGGCCGCGGCGAAGCCGGCGCCACTGTGCAAGTGCGCGACGCCGAGGGCACTGTGATCGGCACCGGCACTGTCTTGGCCAACGGCACCTTCCTCATCGACCTCGACCCGGCAGCGCAACCCGGCGAGCACCTGAGCCTGGTACAGACCGACCCGAGCGGCAACACGTCCGTCGCCTTTGAATACGACGTACCACTGATCACCGCCCCGGCCAGCCCAAGCGAGCTGGCGATCAATGCCGATGGCACCAGCCTGACCGGCAACGCGCCAGCAGGAACCCGTGTCGAAGTGCACGATGCCAATGGCACGCTGATCGGCAGTGTCGTGGCAGGTGCCGATAGCACCTTCACTATCGTGCTCGATCCGGCCCAAGCCAACGGCGAACTGCTCGATGTGGTCGCCATCGATGACAACGGTCTGTCGTCCGTGCCTACGCAAATCTTTGCGCCAGACATCACCGCGCCGACTGCGCCGAGTGAACTGGCGATCAACGCCGACGGCAGCGTCGTCACCGGCCGTGCCGAACCGGGCAGCACCGTGCGGGTGCTGGCAGCTGATGGCACCGAACTGGGCAGCGCCTTGGTCGGCCCGACTGGCACCTTCAACATCACCCTCGATCCGCCTCAAGTCGATGGCGAGGTGCTGCAGGTCACCGCCACAGATGCCGCAGGCAACGCCTCTACGGCCGGCACGGTCACCGCGCCGGACATCGACGGCGGCGACACCACGCCACCAGACGCACCCACCAACCTGGTCATCGCCCTCGCCGGCAGCCAGCTCAATGGTCGTGGCGAAGCTGGGGCCACGGTGCAAGTCCGTGATGCCGAGGGCAACCTCGTGGCCAGCGGCTCGGTCAACCCGGATGGCACCTTCCAGATCACCCTGAACCCGGCCGTGAAAGACGGCAGCACCCTGCAAGTGGTGCTTACCGACGCGGCAGGCAACGCCTCTGAACCTGGTTCGGTGACCTCGCCAGACCTGCAAGCGCCAGAGCAGCCTACCGGCCTGGAACTGGCCAACGGCGTCACCCTCACGGGTAGCGGCGAACCGGGCGCCACCGTGCAGGTGCGCGACGCTGCGGGCGACATCATCGGTACCGGCCTGGTCAACGAAAATGGCAGCTTCAGCCTCACCTTGTTCCCAGCTCAGGCCAATGGCGAAGTGCTGGATATCCGCCTGGTGGACGCCGCCGGCAACACCTCGACCCCGCTGCCATTCGATGCACCGGACATCACCGCGCCGGCTGCCGTCAGCGACATCGTGGTCGGCACGGGTGGCCTGGCCCTGAGCGGCCGTGGCGAAGCGGGGGCCAACGTCGAAGTGCGTGACGCCCTTGGCTCGGTCATCGGCACCGGCACGGTATTGGCCAACGGCACCTTCCTGATCGACCTCGACCCGGCGGCACTGCCAGGCGAGCGCCTGAGCCTGGTGCAGACCGACCCAAGCGGCAACGCCTCCGAAGCCCTGCAATTCGATGTCCCTGTGACCACCGCGCCGGCCAGCCCGAGCGAGCTGGTGGTCGCCGAAGACGGCACCAGCATCAGCGGGTCCGCCCCGGTCGGCAGCCGCGTGGAGGTCCACGATGCTGACGGCAACGTGGTCGGCAGCGTGGTGGTCGGCGCCGAAGGCACCTTCACCGTCGTGCTCACGCCAGCACAAGCCAACGGCGAACTGCTGGATGTAGTGGCAATCGACAGCACCGGCGCATCGTCCCTGCCGGTACAAGTCAACGCACCGGACATCACTGCGCCTGTCACACCTACCGAACTGGCCATCAGCACCGATGGCAGCGTGGTCACCGGGCGTGCCGAAGTGGGCAGCACGGTGCGGGTCCTGGCGGCCGATGGCACCGAGCTGGGCAGCGTTCTGGTCGGCCCGAGCGGTGCCTTCAGCATCACCCTTACCCCGGCACAGGTCGATGGCGAACAGCTGCAAGTCACGGCCACCGATACCGCAGGCAATACCTCGACAGCCGGCAGCGTTACCGCACCGGATATCGACAATGGCGACACCACGCCACCAGAGCCAGCCACCAACCTGGTAGTCAGCAATGATGGGCTGACCCTCTCTGGCCGCGGCGAACCTGGCGCGACCGTGGAGGTTCGCAACGATCAGGGCCAGGTGGTGGTCACGGGAACGGTACAACCCGGTGGCGACTTCACCGTGCAGCTGCCCTCCTCGGTTGCAGACGGCTCATCCCTGCAGGTGACCTTGACCGATGCCGCTGGCAATACCTCGCAACCGAGCTCGGTGCTCACACCGGACCTCGCCGCGCCGCTGCAACCTACCGACCTTGTCCTCAGCGAGGGCATCAGCCTGACCGGTAGCGCCGAACCTGGCGCCCGAGTGAACGTCCACGACGCGTCAGGCAACCTGATCGGCAGCGCCATCGCCGAGCCCGACGGCACCTTCACCCTCACCCTGGACCCGATCCAGGCCAATGGCGAAACCTTAGCCATCACCGTGGTCGATGCCGCGGGTAACACCTCGGTGCCACTGAGTTACGTGGCAGCGGACATCACCGCACCGGCGATCATCACTGACGTCGTCGCGGGTGCCGGCAGCCTGGCGGTCTCCGGTCGCGGCGAAGCCGGCGCCAAAGTGGAGGTGAAAGATGCCGATGGCACTGTCATCGGCAGCGGCACCGTCGCCCCGAACGGCACCTTCGTGGTTGACCTCGAAACGCCGCTGGCGGCAGGCCAGGCCATCGTCCTGGTGCAAACCGATGCTGCGGGTAATGAGTCGGTGGGCATTGCCGTCATCGTTGCTGATGCACCGCTTCCCGAAAGCCCGAGCGGGCTGGTACTGGCAGCCGACGGTTCGTCCATCAGCGGCAGTGCCCCTGCGGGCACGCAGGTCGAGGTGCGCGACGCACAGGGTAATGTGCTGGGCAGTGCCCAGGCCGGCCCTGGTGGCGCCTTCACCATCGGCCTCACGCCAGCGCAGGCCAACGGCGAAACACTGGATGTAGTCGCCATCGATGCCGATGGCAACAACTCGCTGCCGACCCAGATCATTGCCCCTGATATCACCCCGCCGAACCAGGCCAGCGACCTGCAACTGAGCGCCGATGGCAGCACCCTCACCGGTCGCGGCGAGCCTGGCACCACCGTGCAGGTCACCAACGCCCAGGGCGATGTGCTGGGCAACGCCCAGGTCGGTGCCAATGGCGTCATCAGCGTGGTTCTGACCCCGCCGCAAACCGACGGCCAGGAACTGGACGTGACCCTGCGCGACGCCGCAGGCAACACCTCTACCGCAACCGTCAACGCGCCCGACCTGGACGGCCCGCTGCAGCCTTCGGGCCTGGCCATCGACACCAACGGCCTCCACCTCACCGGGCAGGGCCAGAGCGGCTCGACCATCACCGTGCGTGCAGAAGATGGCACCATTCTGGGCACCACCACGGTGGGTGGTGACGGCCGCTTCGACGTCACCCTCAACCAGCCTCAGCGCAATGGCGAAAGCCTGACCGTGGACGCCACCGACAGCCTCGGTAACAGCGCAGGCCCGGTCAACTTCACAGCGCCTGATACCACGCCACCGCAAGCGGTTGGCGAGGTAGCCATCGACGGCGCGGGCCTGACCGTCACCGGCACCGGTGAACCCGATGCAACTGTGACCGTACGCGCGCCGGATGGCACCGTGCTGGGCACCGTTGTGGTCGGCGCGAACGGCGCGTTCGAAATCACCCTGGACCCGCCGCAGACCAACGGCCAGGCACTGACCGTGGAACAACGCGACCCAACCGGCAACCTGTCCACCGCCGTCACCCTGCCGGCACCCGACAGCGAGGCACCGGATACCCCGACCGGCACCACGTTGTCCGCTGATGGCCGAACCCTCACCGGCACCGGTGAACCCGGTGCGACGGTAACCGTGACCGGCACGGCTGGCGCAGTCGTGGGCACCGCCGTGGTCGAGGCCGATGGTAGCTTCCGCGTGACCATCGACCCGCCACAGCTCAATGGCCAGACCCTGTCGGTCACCCAGGCAGACAGCGCCGGCAATGACTCCCCTGCCGCCCTCGTGACCGCACCTGACCTTGAGGCACCGGAAGCCGCGCAAGGCCTGGGCCTGGACCCGACAGGCACGGAACTCAGCGGCCAGGGCGAACCCGGCAGCACCGTGGAAGTACGCAACGCTGCCGGGGACTTGCTGGGCACCATCCCGGTGAATGGCGACGGCACCTTCACCGTCACCCTCACACCCGCCCAGACCAACGGCGAAGTACTGTCGGTGGTATTGATCGATAACGACGGCAATGCCTCGCCATCGGCCACCTTCACGGCCGACGACAGCACCGCACCCACCGCGCCGGCCGGGCTTACCATTACCCCGGGCGGCAACGCCATCCAGGGTACCGGTGAGGCAGGTTCGACCGTCGAAGTGCGCGCCCCTGACGGCAGCCTCTTGGGCTCTGTGGTTGTGCCAGCAGGCGGTAACTTCACGGTGCCGTTGTCCCCTGCGCAACTCGATGGCCAGGCGCTGGAGGTCACCTTGACCGACGCCGCGGGCAACGAGTCCCTGCCCACCCAGATCATCGCACCGGACATCACCCCGCCGGCACTGCCCACCGAGGTGGAGGTCAGCCCGGATGGCACCACCGTGACCGGCAACGCGCCGGGCGCAACGACGGTGACGGTGCGGGATGCAGCCGGCAACGAGACCACCGAGCCGGTGAACCCTGACGGCAGCTTCAGCGTGACGCTGCCGACTCCGCAGACCAACGGTGAACCCGTGACCGTGGCAGTCAGCGACGGGGCCAACAGCGCTGCGCCCATCACAGTCACGGCACCCGATACCACCGACCCGCTCCCGGCCACGGGGGTCACCGTCAGCCCGGATGGCAGCGTGGTCGGCGGCGGCGCCGAACCTGGCAGTACAGTCGTCATCCGCAACCCGGATGGCAGTGAACGCGGCAGCGAAACCGTCGGGCCGGACGGCACCTTCGTGGTACCCGTCACGCCGCCACTGGCGGAGGGCGAAACCGTCGACGTGGTGGTGATCGACCCTGCCGGCAACGAGTCCACCCCCGTTTCGCTGGAGGGCCCGGATGGCACCGAAGCCGTTACCCCAAGCGGCCTTGCCATCAGCGCCGACGGCTTCCTGCTCACCGGCCAAGGCACCGTCGGGTCACTGATCACCGTGACCTCGGGCGGCATTACCCTGGGCACGGCAACGGTGGGTAGCGATGGCACCTTCCGGGTGTTCTTCCAGAATGCCCAGCTCAATGGCGAGACCTTGGTGGTCACCGCGCGCACCACGGTCGATGGCGACCCATCGGTACCCGCCACCCTCGTGGCCAATGACACCACTGCACCAGCCGCCCCGATCGTGGATGGCATCGACCGCACCGGCAGCACGCTGACCGGCCATGGCGAAGTGGGTGCGACCGTACGTGTGGTCAATGCCCAAGGCGACGTGCTTGGCACTGCCACCGTCGGCAGCAATGGCTTGTTCAGCATCAGCTTCGCGCCACCGCTGACCAATGCCCAGAACCTGATCGTCACCCAGGCCGATGCGGCCGGTAACGTGTCGCTCGCAGCCACCTTGCAGGCCCCTGACCTGCAGGCGCCGCTGGCGGCCAGCAACCTCAGCCTCAACAGCGCGGCCACCGTGCTCAGCGGCGAAGGTGAGGCCGGTGCCACCGTCACCGTACGCGATGCCAGCGGCGCCATTCTGGCCACCGGCACCGTCAACCAACTCGGCCAGTTCCAGATCACCCTGCCGAGTGCGCAAACCAGCGGCAGCCCGCTGCAGGTCACGCTCAGCGACGCCGCCGGCAACATTTCTGGCCCGGCCAGCCTGGCGACGCCAGACCGCACGCCGCCTGCAGCCATCAGCAACCCCGTACTGAGCCAGGACGGCAAGCAGCTGTCGGGCAGCGGTGAGGCAGGCGCCACCGTCCAGGTGCGCAATGCCGCCGGGACTGTACTCGGCACGGCCGTGGTCGGGGCCGATGGCCGCTTCACGGTGGTCTTCGATACCCCGCAAGCCACCGGCCAGGCCATCGGCGTCACGCAGGTGGATGCGGCTGGCAATACCTCGCCAGCAGTCAATGTCACCACCCCTGACCTGACCCCGCCAGCGCCGCTGACCAATGTGGTGCTGAACAACAACGGCCTGACCCTGACCGGCCTCGGCGAAGCCGGCGCCACCGTCACCGTGCGCGGCCCGGATGGCACCATCATCGGTACCGGCCTGGTAAGCGCCAACGGCAGCTTCACCCTGACCCTGGACAACGCTCAACTCAACGCCCAGCACTTGAGCGTGACCCAGACCGACGCAGGCAATAACACCTCCACCGCCGTGGCGGTCACCGCGCCGGACTTCACCCCACCGCCTGCCCCAACCGCGCTGGCCTTGGCCGCCACTGGCCTGCAGTTGACCGGCAGTGCGGAAGCCGGCAGTACCGTGACCGTGCGCGATGCCTCTGGCAACGTGCTGGGCACTGCGGTAGCTGGCAGCAACGGTACTTTCCAGGTCACCCTGAACAGTGCCCAGACCAATGGCCAGACCTTGCAGGTAACCGCCACCGATGCCGCAGGCAACGTGTCGCCGGCCGCGCCGTACACCGCAGCCGATACCACGCCACCCGCCGCAGTCGCCAACCTGGCGGTCTCCGCCAATGGCGCGACCCTCACCGGTACCGGCGAAGCCAACGCCACGGTCACCGTTCGCGCACCGGACGGTACCGCACTGGGCACGGCCACGGTGGGCGCCGATGGCAGCTTCACGGTCAACCTGTCACCTGCCGCCATCACCGGCGAAAGCCTCAGCGTGGTGCAGGCCGATGCCGCGCAGAACGTTTCACCTGCACAAACCGTCACCGCACCGGGCATCCTGGCGCCAGAGACGCCCGACAACCTGGTACTGGCCGCTGATGGCCTGGTAGTAACCGGCACGGCAACGCCAGGCAGCACGGTCACTGTCTACGGCCCCAACGGCGTATTGCTGGGCACAGCCCCGGTCGCCAACGACGGCACCTTCACGGTCAACCTCGGCAGCGTCCAGGCCAACGGCGAAGTGCTGCATGTGAGTGCGGTAGGCACCGATGGCAGCACGTCGCTGCCAGCCACCCTGCAGGCACCGGACACCACGGCGCCGGTGCCACTGGCCAACGTCGTGCTGTCCAGCGATGGGCTGGTCCTCAGTGGCCGCGGCGAGCCGGGTGCCACCGTCTCCGTGATCGGTGAAGGTGGCGTCGACCTCGGCACCGGGGTGGTCGATGCCAATGGCAACTTCAGCATCAACCTGGGCAGCGCGCAGATCAATGGCGAACAGCTCAGCGCCAGCCAGTCCGATGCCGCCGGCAACGAATCCAACAGCATCAGCGTTATCGCGCCGGACCGCGTGGCGCCCGATGCCGCCGAGAACCTGGCCTTTGCCGGTGGCGGCAGCCTGCTCAACGGTACCGGCGAAGCGGGCAGCACTGTGCGCGTGCTGGCCGCCGATGGCAGCGTACTAGGCACTGCGGTGGTGCGTGGCGACGGCAGCTTCCAGGTCGACCTCAACGCGCCTCAGGCCAACGGCCAGCAAGTGCAAGTCGTGCTGACCGATGCCGCTGGCAACCAGTCGGCTGCCAGCCCAATCACCGCGCCGGATACCACCCCACCCACCGCGCCAACCGAGCTGGCTATTTCCAGCGATGGCATCACCCTCACCGGCCGCGGCGAGGTCGGCGCGCTGTTGATCGTCACCGGGCCAGATGGCAGCGAGGTTGGCAGGGCCACTGTCGATGCCAGCGGCCATTTCACCGTGACCCTCAGCCCGGCATTGGGTAACAGCGAGCTGCTCAGCTTCACCCAGACCGACACTGCCGGCAACGTGTCGCCAGCGGCTACCCTGCTGACGCCAGACTTCACCCCACCCGCCGCGCTCACCGATGTCGACATCTCGCTCGACGGCAGCGTGGTCATCGGCCTGGGCGAAGCCGGTGCAACCGTCACCGTCAGCAACGCCGCAGGCGCGGTGCTGGGCTCTGGCATCGTACTGGCCGACGGCAGCTTCCGTGTCGAACTGACACCGCCGCAGATCAACTACGAAATACTGTCGGTACAGCAGGCCGACCCACCCGGCAACATCAGTGCGCCGGTCAACGTCAGGGCGCCGGACCTCACGCCACCGGAGGCAGCGACCGAACTGCGGCTCAACGCAGCGGGCGATCTGCTCAGCGGCGTCGGCGAAGCGGGTGCGACCGTTAGGGTCTATGTCGGCATCACGCAAATCGGCACGGTCCAGGTAGACGCGGACGGTACGTTCCAGGTCAACCTGAACTCGGCGCAGCTCAACGGGCAGGTGCTGCAAGTGACCCTGACCGATGGCCGCGGCAACATCTCGCCGATCAGCACGACCACGGCAGTAGACATCACACCGCCCGCCTCGGTGATCGCCACGATCAACGACAGCGGCACCCAGCTGATCGGCACCGGCGAACCCGGCTCACGGGTCACCGTGGTCAACAACCAGGGCGACCTGCTTGGCCAGGTCTCAGTCGACCCGGACGGCACCTTCGTGCTCGACCTGAACGCGGCGCAAATCAACGGCGAAGTGCTGACCCTCATCGCCCAGGACGCCACCGGCAACCCGTCTGCGCCACTGCAAGTGACCGCGCCAGACCTGACGCCACCGGTACAGCCGAGCGACCTGCTGCTCAACCCCGCCGGCACCTCGATGACCGGTACCGCCGAAGCGGGTACCACCGTCACCGTTCGCGGGCCGAACAACAATGTGGTCGGCGAGGTGGAAGTCCCTGCAAACGGCCAGTTCACCGTCACCCTCAACCCAGCCCAAAACAACGGCCAACTGCTGACTGTGGTGTCCACCGACGATGCCGGCAACAGCTCGCTGCCTGCCAGCTACCAGACCAACGACACCTCGCCACCTGCCGTGGTCACGGACATGGCCATCAACAACACCTTCGACGTGCTGACCGGTAAAGGCGAGCCGAATGCAATCGTCACCGTCAGCCGCGGCGGCACTGTGCTGGGCACTGGCCAAGTGGATGCGGCCGGCAACTTCCAGATCACGCTGGTACCGCCTGCGGGTATTCTGGCTACGCTGGGGGTGACGCAATCTGACGGCTTCAACACCTCCGCGGTCGCGACCTATGTCACGCCATTGGTAGCACCACCCGTGCCGCCAACCAATGTGACCCTGGGCAGCGATGGCCTGACCTTGCAGGGCAATGCGCCGAGTGGTGTCGGTATCCGCGTCTACGATGCCGCCGGCAACCTGATCGGCACCGGCGGGGCCACCCTCAATGGCACCTTCACCCTGCAACTGAACGCGGCGCAGCTCAACGGCCAGCACCTGACCGTGACGGCTGTGGCGCTGGTGGGCGGCGAATCGCAACCGACCTTCGTGCAGGCCGCCGACATCACGCCACCGGCTAACCCGGTGGTAACCGGCCTGTCTGCCAACGGCCTGGTGCTGAGCGGTACCGGTGAGGCCGGGGCCACGGTAACCGTGCGCGACGCCAGCAACAACGTGCTCGGCACTGGGCAAGTGAATGCCGGTGGCGCGTTCAGCATCAACCTCAATACCCCGCAGCTCAACGGCCAGGTATTGGGCGTGAGCCAGGCTGACGCGGCAGGCAACGTGTCTGGCAGCACCAGCGTCACCGCCATCGACGTGCAGCCACCGGCCGCGCCGACCAACCTGCTCATCAATGGCGCTGGCACCGAGCTCACAGGCCGTGGCGAGGCGGGTGCAACTGTGACCGTGCAAGGCCCGAACGGCCCGCTGGGCTCGGCCGTGGTTCAAGCCGACGGCACGTTCACCATCACCCTGACCACACAGCAAAACGATGGGCAACTGCTGGTGGTGCGCCAGTCCGACCCTATCGGCAACCTGTCCAGCAGCGTCAACGTGACGGCGCCGGACACCACACCGCCAGCCGCGCCGCTGGCCACCATCAACGCCAACGGTACGGCCGTCAGCGGCTCTGGCCAGGTCGGCAGCACCGTGACGGTGCGCAACGGCGCAGGCACTGTCATCGGCACGGCCACGGTGGGCAGCAACGGCCTGTTCGTGGTCAGCCTGACCGCGGCGCAGATCGACAACCAGGCCTTGAGCGTCACCCTCACCGACGGTGCAGGCAATGTCTCGACCGGCACTGCGCTCACCGCACCGGACCTGACCCCGCCTGCAGCCGCCGGCAACCTGGCGATCAGCGCCGACGGCAGCACCCTCACCGGTAGCGGCGAAGTGGGCGCCACCGTCACCGTGCGCAGTGCCAACGGCACCGTGCTGCAAACGGCGGTGGTACAACCGGACGGCAACTTCACCGTGACCCTGAGCCCGCCTCAGGACAACGGCCAGTTGCTGTCGGTGACCCTCAGCGACGGGCGCGGCAACGTGTCCGGTAACGTCAACATCACCGCACCAGACGTCGATGCCAACGCCCCAGTAATCGCCAGCGACAACCTGGTGACCGCCGAGGTCAACCTGGCACCGGTGGTCAGCTCGCGCAGCTATCAGGACAGCTTCACCACCTTGCTGGCAGGCTTCACCAAGACCTACACCTGGACGGTCGGTGCCGGCACCACCGTGGACCCAACGCTGACCCTGAACACCAGCAGCGCACTGTCGCTGCTCGACAACGCCACCTTCACCCTGCAAGTGAAGAACACTGCCGGCAACTGGGTGACCTTGGCCACGGGCACCAGCCAAGGCCTGCTCGACCTCATCCTGCTGCCGCTGGGCCAAGGCATTCGTGTCGACATCGGCGAGCTGCAGGCCGGTGACTATCGCCTGACGGTCGGCAGTGGCGGCATCGGCCTGGTCACCAACGTGACCACCACGCTGGACATCGAGACCACCAGCCTCACGCAGTTCACCGGCACCGGCACGGCAAAAACCGGCAACGTCATTACCGACGTTGGCACCGACGGCAGCGTCGACGCCCTTGGCCCGGACAGCGCCGCCGTGCTGCAGGTGATGAAGAACGGCAGTTATGTGTCGGCGGGCAGCGCCACCACGGTGCAGGGCCTGTACGGCACCCTGGTGATCCGCGGTGACGGCAGCTACACCTACACGCCTAACGGCAGCCCATCGAGCGTCGGCAAGGTCGATGTGTTCAGTTACCAGCTGCTGCATGCCAACGGCGCCTCCGATGCGGCCAACCTGTATGTGCGCATCGACAGCCCACAAGCCACGGAGATCTGGAGCGACACCAACTACAGTGCACCGGCCACAGTGCTCGACGCGGTCAACGACGCCGGCACCAGCCACCTCACCCTGGCCAACCGGGTGGACACCAGTACAGCCTCGCTGGGCACACTGGGCCTGCCTTTGATCGGCACACGCCAGGCCACCTACACCACCAGCGTTGCCGCCGACACCACGGCCAACCTGCAAGTGGTGGTCAACTCCACCAACTTGCTGAGTTTGCTCAATGGCACCACCATCGACCTGCTCAAACTCAACCCAGCGACCGGCCAGTACGTGCTGGTGCAGTCAGTCGGCGGCGGCTCGCTGATCAGCCTGCTCGGCGGTGGTGCGGGCTACACGTTCCAGAACCAGGGGGCAGGCACCTACCACGTGCGCGTCACCGCGGGCGGCATCGGCCTGGCCAGTTCGATCACCACCAGCGTCAACGCCACCACCACGCACCTGACCGAGTTCGTGGTCAGCGGCGCCACGGCGGTCACCGGCAACCTGTTGGCCGACGACAACCTTGGCTCGCCATTGACCGTGCTGAGTGTGATGACGGCGGCCAACACCTACACCATCCCGGGCTACAACGGGGTCAGTGTGGCGGGCAGCTACGGCACCCTGCTGGTGCAAGCAGATGGCAGCTACACCTACACCCTCAACGCCGGGCTGACCAATGCGGTGATTGGCCAGCATGAAACCTTCACCTACGAGCTGACCCACCCCAACGGCACCACCGACACCGCCAACCTGACCATCAGCCTGGACAACGCCGCCAACTTCACGGCCACCAGCTCGCTGCTGGCCGACAGCGGTGACGAAGGCGTGGCACTGGCCAGTCTCGCGGCCGTGGCCTCCAGCGAAGTGATTGCCGGCACCGATGGCAATGACCACCTCGATGGCAGCCAAGGCGGCCACATCACCCTGCTGGGTGGTGCGGGCGATGACACCCTGGTGGTGGTCGACCAGAACTTCGCCAGCATCGAGGGTGGCAGCGGCAACGACACCCTGCTGTGGGGCGGCGGCGATGCCAGCATCGACCTGGGCAACCTGGTCGGACGGGTCCACGACATCGAAGTGATCGACCTCAACGACACCAGCTCGGTGGCGTTGACCTTGAACCTGGCGGACGTGGTCGCAATCACCGAAACCGGCAACGACACACTGGTCATCAAGGGGGATGAAAAGGACTCGGTTCACATGACGGACAACTGGGCGCTGGTCGGGAACCAAACTGCCGACGGCATCGACTATAACCAATACACGGCCCAGGAGGATCCGAGCCATCACCTGTGGGTGCAGAACGGTATCCATGTCGTCTGAGGCCGCTGCAATCCCGCCGGGCAATCGCCCGGCGGCAAGGACGAACAGCAGTAAGGGAACTATGTGAAGCGAAGCAGTCCGCTGTCACCGCTGTTGCTGGGGGCCTTCGGGCTCCTGGCCCTGAACTTCAACACGGCTGCCCAGGCAGCCGACGACATCGACCCACAACTGCGCCAGATCGGGCCTTCACTGCTACGTGATGCGCCCGACGCGGTGCCCGCCCGCCCCCCTATCGGCATGGCCCCCGTCAGCAATGGCGACCGCCTCGGGCTGACCGAAGCGGTGCTGCAAGCCGCGCAATGGCACCCCAGCATCGCCGAGGCCATCGGCAACCTCTACAAGCAAGGCGAAGGCATCAACGTTGCCCGCGCCGGTTACTACCCGCAGATTTCCGGCGGTATCCGCACGGGCTATGACACTGGCTACGGCGGCGACCGCAACAGCCAGGCGCTCAACCTGTCGCTCAAGCAGATGCTCTACGACTTCGGCAAGGTCGACAGCGCCGTCAGCGCTGCCCAGGCCGCCGCCGCCCGCGCCCAGGCCAATATCCTTCTGGTGGTCGACGAACTGGCCCGCGACACCGCCTATGCCTGGGTCGAGACCCGCCGCTACGAGCAACTGATCACGATTGCCCGCGACCAGATCCGCGGGGTCGGCGACATCGCCGGCATGGCCCGCCAGCGCAGCGACATGGGCGCCAGCACCCGCTCCGACGTGGTGCAGGCCGAATCCCGGGTAGAGAGCGCCCGCGCCACCCTGGAGGAATACCAGTCTCAGTACGAACGCTGGCGCTCGACCCTGGCGTCATTGCTCGGCCGGGTCACCCCGCCCATGCTCGCCGAAGAGTCGCCCCCCGAGCTGAACCAGGCCTGCAAGCGCCCAGGGCAAGGTGATGACCGCCTGCCCGCCGTGTTGATGGCCTTGGCCCAGCGCGCCCAAGGCCAGGCCGAACTGGCCCAGGCCAAAGCCGAGGCCTACCCGACCGTGTCGCTGCAGCCGCAGGTCAACCACTACCTGGACAACGACTACAACCGCGACAACTCACGCATGGACCGCACCCAGGCGGGCATCTACCTGAACGTCGAGGTGCCCATCTACCAAGGCGGTGCCATCAGCGCCCGCACCCGCGCTGCGGGCCACTCGCTGACAGCTGCCGACTCGGCCGAAGATGCCGCACGCTTGCAGGCACGCCGTGGCCTGGCCGAGGCCATGGCGCAGACCTCGGGGTTGGGCCGTCGGCTGAGCTCACTCGAAGCCCGCCAGGTCAGCATTCAGGAGGCGCGCATGCTTTATGGCCGGCAGTACCTGGACCTTGGCACCCGGCCCCTGCTCGACCTGCTCAACGCCGAGCAGGAAATCTACCAGTCTCGTTTCGAACTCGCCGGCACCCGCTCCGACTTGCTGCGCCTGGATGTCGACTGCCTTTACAACACCGGCGCCCTGCGCACGGCCTTTGGCCTAGAGGGGCGTAACCTGCAAGGTGTGGAGATCCAGCCATGAACGAAACCGTCAATGTGACCCTGCCGAGCCAGGCCCCGGAGCAAACGGCCAACGCTCGCCCCGACCTGGGGCCTTGGCTTGAGGTCATGCTTCAGGTCGCGCACCACTATCGCCTGGACGTCTCGCCCCAGCGCATTCGCCTGGCGGCCGTCGAAGATGCCCGCCCGCTGGATGAGATTCTCCGCCACATGGCACGCCAGGCCGGCCTGGCGCTGCGCTTCGTGCGCTTCGATGCCAAAGGCCTGCGGCAGTGGCGCACGCCGCTGGTGCTGGAACTCGACGATGGCCAGTTGGCAGTGGTCGAATCGGTGACCGAAGAAGACGACCTGGCGGTGGTCTTCGCAGGCGACCAGGGCCTGACTTCGCGCCTGCCCCGCGACACGCTCAAGGGGCGCATCACCCGGGTCGCCCTGCTGCGCCCGGCGCGGCCATTGCGCGATGTGCGCACCGACGACTACACCGCCCCTTACGATCGCCACTGGTTCGCGCGTATCGTCCTGCGCGACCTGCGGCCCTATGGGCAGGTGATGGTCGCCTCGCTGGTGGCCAACGTGTTGGCCCTGGCCGGGGTGCTGTTTTCCATGCAGGTCTACGACCGAGTGATCCCCGCCGAATCCCTGCCGACGCTGTACGTGCTGTTTGGTGGCGTGGTGCTGGCGCTGGTGTTCGACTTCAGCATGCGCCTGCTGCGCCTGAAGGTCACCGACCTGCTGGGCAAACGCGCCGACTTGCGTGTCTCTGACCTGGTCTATGGCCATGCGCTGCGCCTGCGCAACTCGGTACGGCCCAAGTCCACCGGCTCGTTCATCTCGCAGTTGCGCGAGCTGGAGTCGATCCGCGACCTGATCACCTCGAGCACCGCCACCGCCCTGGCCGACCTGCCGTTCTTCCTGCTGTTTCTGTTCGTGTTCTGGCTGATCGGCGGCGTGCTGGTGTTCATCCCGCTGGTGGCGTTGCTGGCCATGGTGCTGCCCGGGCTGCTGGCGCAACGGCGCCTGGCACGCCTGGCCAATGCCTCGATGCGTGAGTCGGCGCTGCGTAACGCCATGCTGGTGGAAAGCATCCAGGGCCTGGACGAGATCAAGGCGCTGCAAGCCGAGGCCCGTTTCGGGCGGCAATGGAACCAGTACAACGCCGCCTGCGCCCACACCAACCTGCGCCTGCGTACCTTGACCAATGGCTTGGTAACCTGGACGCAGAACGTGCAGGGCGCGGTGTTCGCCGTGGTCATCGTCATCGGCGCACCGATGGTGATCGCCGGCGACCTCACCACCGGTAGCCTGGTGGCGGCGTCGATGCTGTCGTCGCGCATGATGGCGCCGCTGGCACAGCTGACCCATGTACTGACCCGCTGGCAACAGGCCAAGGTGGCCCTGCAGGGCTTGGACAAGTTGATGCAGTCACCGGTCGATCACCCTGAAAACGAAGCCCGCGTGCACCTGCCGGCCATCCGCGGCGAGTACCAGCTACGCCAGGCCAACTTCCGCTACAGCGCGGAGGCGCCTCCCGTCCTCACCATCGGCCAGCTGGACATCCAGCCGGGTGAACGCATCGCCGTGCTCGGCCGCAACGGTGCCGGCAAATCTACCTTGCTGCAGGCCCTGGGCGGCGCCATGGACCTGGTCCAGGGCGAAATCAACCTGGACGGCATTGCCCTGGCCCATCTCGACCCCGCCGACCTGCGCCGCGATGTCGGCTTGCTGCCGCAATACTCACGGCTGTTTCACGGCACCCTGCGGGAAAACCTCACCCTGGGTGCCGGCCAGGCCAGTGACCAGGAGTTGGTCGCGGCGCTGGCCGCCACCGGCGCCCTGGAGTTCGTCCGCAGGCTACCCAAAGGTATGGACCACCTGATTCTGGAAGGCGGTGTCGGGTTGTCCGGCGGCCAACGCCAGGCCTTGGTGCTGTCGCGCCTGCTGGTGCGCCAGCCGCAGGTGCTGTTGCTGGACGAGCCGACCGCGTCCCTCGACGACATGACCGAACGCAAGTTGCTGGATAACCTCGACCGCTTCTGCCAGGGCCGCACCCTGGTAATCGCCACCCACCGCCTGAGCGTGCTGCAGCGGGTCGACCGGATTATCGTGCTGGATGGCGGCCGCATCGTCATCGACGACAACCGCGATGCCGCGTTGGCCAAACTGCAAGGAGCCCAGGCATGAGCAACCATGAACTCCCGGCGTCCTACCTGGACGGGCAGGACGACCAGGCGGTATTCCGCGCCGGCCGAATCATCACCATCTGTGCGCTGATGCTGGCAGCGTTTCTGGCCTGGGCGGCCTGGTTCGAGGTGACCGAGGTTTCCACCGGCACCGGCAAGGTGATCCCCAGTTCGCGCGAGCAGGTGATCCAGTCGTTCGAGGGTGGCATCGTCGCCCAGATGAGCGTGGCCGAAGGTGACCTGGTCGACCGCGGGCAGGTGCTGGCCCAGCTCGACCCGACCAAGACCGCCTCCAGCGTGGGTGAAAGTGAAGCCAAGTACCGCGCGGCCAAGGCCAGCCAGGCCCGCTTGCGTGCAGAGGTCACCGGCAAGCCGCTGGTGTTCCCCGACAGCCTGCGCGACTCCCCCGACCTGGTCGACGCCGAAACCGCGCTGTACCAGACCCGCCGCCGCGGCCTGGAGCAGACCCTGGCCGGTATCGACGATTCGCTGCAGCTGGTGCGCAGCGAACTGAAGATCACCGAGAACCTGGCGAAGATGGGCGCTTCAAGCCGCGTCGAGGTGATCCGCCTGAACCGACAGCGCTCGGAACTCGAGCTCAAGGCCAACGAAGCGCGCTCCGATTACCTGGTACGGGCCCGCGAAGAGCTGGCCAAGGCCAGCGCCGAGGCCGACAGCCTGTCCGAGGTGATCCGCGGGCGCAGCGACTCGCTGACCCGCCTGACCCTGCGCTCGCCGGTGCGCGGTATCGTCAAGGACATCGAGGTCAATACCTTGGGGGGTGTGGTCCAGCCAGGTGGGCAAGTGATGAAGATCGTGCCGATGGATGAACGCCTGCTGATCGAAACCCGCATCGCGCCCCGGGACATCGCCTTCATCCACCCCGACCAGGCCGCCAAGGTGAAGATCAGTGCCTATGACTACTCGGTGTATGGCGGGCTGGAGGGCAAGGTGGTCGGCATCTCGCCGGACACCCTGCAGGACGAGGTGAAGCCGGAGATCTACTACTACCGGGTGTTCATCCGCACCGAGCAGGACAGCCTGCAGAACAAGGCCGGCAAACACTTTGCGATCGTGCCCGGGATGATCGCCACGGTGGATATCCGCACGGGTGAAAAGACCATTCTGGATTACCTGATCAAGCCGTTGAACCGGGCCAGGGAAGCCCTGCGCGAACGCTGATGACCCGGTTATCCGATGCCCTGTAGGAGCAGCCTTGTGCGGCGAAGAGGCCGGTGAATACCCAGCAGTTAGTCGTTGCTGTCACCGGCCTCTTCGCAGCACAAGGCTGCTCCTACACGGAATCGGCTGACAGGCTAAAGAGCCGGCTCGGCGGGCCGATATCCTTCTATTATCTATTCCCACGAAGGTCACCATGGCCACGCAAAAAGCCCGCGCGGATTCGCTGTCCCTGCTGCTGTTCACCCTGCGCAGCGGCAAGCTGATGGCAATCAACCTGCTCAAGGTCAGCGAGATCATCCCCTGCCCTTCACTGACCAAGCTGCCCGAATCGCACCCCCACGTGAAAGGCGTGGCCACCTTGCGCGGCAATTCGCTGTCGGTC
This sequence comes from Pseudomonas sp. LAIL14HWK12:I7, assembly GCF_000483465.1. Classification (NCBI taxonomy): domain Bacteria; kingdom Pseudomonadati; phylum Pseudomonadota; class Gammaproteobacteria; order Pseudomonadales; family Pseudomonadaceae; genus Pseudomonas; species Pseudomonas sp. LAIL14HWK12:I7. Next base: position 12,997 of record NZ_KI519605.1, on the reverse strand, counting down.
ATCGACCTGTCCCGTGCTATCGGTGAGCGCCCGCTGGCTGACCCTGAAGGTGGCTGCCTGATCGTCACCGAAATCAGCCGCTCGCGCCAAGGCCTGCATGTGCAGGCCGTGAGCCGCATCGTCCACTGCCTGAGCACCGACATCAAACCGCCGCCCTTCGGCTCGGGCAACCGCTCGTTCATCACCGGCGTGACCCGGGTCGACAACGCACTGGTGCAGGTGCTGGACATCGAGAAGGTCATTCACGCCATCACCCCGCCCGCCGCCGAGCCACAGCACGGGGCACTGAGCGAAGAAGACGCAAGCCTGCTGGCCGCCGCCAACATCCTGGTGGTAGACGACAGCCAGGTGGCCTTGCAGCAGTCGGTGCACACCCTGCGCAACCTCGGCATCGAATGCCACACCGCGCGCAGCGCCAAGGATGCGATCAACGTGTTGCTGGACTTGCAGGGCACCGAGCAGGCGATCAACATCATCGTCTCCGACATCGAGATGTCCGAGATGGACGGCTATGCCTTCACCCGCACGCTGCGCGAGACGCCGGACTTCCAACACCTGTATGTGTTGCTGCACACCTCGCTCGACAGTGCCATGAGCAGCGAAAAAGCCAGGCTCGCGGGGGCCAATGCCATCCTCACCAAGTTTTCCTCGCCCGAGCTGACCGATTGCCTGGTAGTGGCGGCGCGGACGGTGGTGTTTGCCGAGCATTGATACATCAAGCGACAAACTCCCCGGCTTGCCGTCGGGGGTGAGTCGGGCATAATTCGCTCCCCTCGGAAGATTTTTGCCGGAATCGCGTATGAAGTTTTTCAGCTCCCTCCTTGTCGCCTGCGCGCTCTTCAGCGGTGTCGCCCAGGCCTCCAGCAGCCAGGCCTGGAACGAGCAGCGCCAGCAGATGCTCAAGGCGTGCCTTGCCGCCAGCCAGTTCAAGGACGCTCACGCGCGTGGCAAGCCCGCCGAATTCGACGACCAGGTCGGCATGAGCGCCCTGCTGATCGAAGGCGTCTACCCGCAAAAACACATGCAGCAGCGCACCGGCACCGAACTGTGCCTGTACGACCGCCAGCACCAGCGCGCGTTCGTCAGCGAATGGAGCCCGGAAGCCAAGTGACCGACAGCGTGCAATTCGCCTGCACCGGCTGCGGCAAGTGCTGCACGGGCCACCATGTGCCCTTGACCCTCGACGAAGCCCGCCAGTGGGCGGCCTCCGCTGGCCAGGTGGTGGTGCTGATCGAGGCGTTCGTGGTCGACGGCCCGGGCATGCCGGTCGAGCAGCGCGAGCATGTGCTGCGCCGCTCCCACCCGGTGGCCTGCGGTGACACTGAGGCCCGCGTTTCGGTAACGTTCGCGGCGTTCAACCCAGGGCGCTGTCGTAACCTCGACGATAACGACCTGTGCACCATCTATGACCAGCGCCCGCTGGTCTGCCGCATCTACCCGGTCGAGATCAACCCGCATATCCCGCTGCGGCCCGAGAACAAGGACTGCCCGCCCGAAGCTTGGCAACAGGGCCCTGAGCTGATTCACGGCACGCAACTGGCCGACCCGCAGCTGGCGGCACTGGTGCAGGCATCGCGCCAGGCAGACCGAGATGACATCGCGGCGAAGGTTGCCGTGTGCCAGGCGTTGGGCATGACCACGAGTGCGCTGAAAGGTAATGGGTTTACCGCTTATCTGCCGGAGATGGGCGCGTTTGCCGCGGCACTGGCGCAGGTGCCGGCGGACAACGGTGCGCGGTGGACGCTGCATGTGCAGGATGACGAGCTGACAGCCAGTTTGCAGGGCCATGGCTTGCAGACCACTTGCGAAGCACCGGTTTATTACGCCTTTATTGGTTTTTAAGTAGCCCATACCGGCCCCTTCGCGGGTAAACCCGCTCCCACAGGAGTTGCACCAGCCGCAAGATTGGCGCAATACCTGTGGGAGCGGGTTTACCCGCGAAGGGGCCGGTACTGTCAAACACTGAAACTGTCAGCGCTGTCAGCCAGGCGTCATGCTGCCGACCCGGTCCGGGGGCTATAAGCTTGAATACAGACAACCGTCCCCACCCTTCTGGCCAAGGTGCCCGCTCCGATGCGACGTCCTTCCCGTTCTGTCATCCTCGCCGCCTTGGCGTTGCTTGTCCTGGTCGTGCTGGGCGTCTGGTTCGGCCAGCGCCAGGAGGCCCCCGCCCCCCGCGCGCAGGCGGCTGTGCCGGTGCGCGTGGTCAGCGTCAGCCAGCAGGATGTGCCGCGCTATGCCAGTGCGATCGGCTCGGTGCTGTCGCTGCACAGCGTCGAGATCCGCGCACAGGTAGAAGGGGTGCTGACCCAGGTACTGGTCAAGGACGGCCAGTGGGTAAAGGAAGGTGACCTGCTCGCAACCCTCGACGACCGTGCCATCCGCGCCAGCCTCGACCAGGCCCGTGCGCAGCTTGGCCAGAGCCAGGCGCAGATCCAGGTAGCCGGTGTCGACCTCAAGCGCTACCGCCTGCTGAGCACCGATGACGGGGTGTCAAAACAGACCCTCGACCAGCAACAAGCGCTGGTCAACCAGCTGCAGGCTACGGTCAAGGGCAACCAGGCGGCCATCGCCAATGCCGAGGTGCAACTGTCCTATACCCAAATCCGCTCACCGGTGACCGGCCGGGTCGGCATCCGCAACGTCGACCCCGGCAACCTGGTGCGCAGCAGCGACACCCAAGGCCTGTTCAGCGTGACCCAGATCGACCCGATTGCCGTCGAGTTCGCCCTGCCGCAACAGATGCTGCCTACCCTGCAGAGCTTGCTCAAGGCGCCCGCCCCGGCGCTGGTGCAGGCCTACATGGACGCCGACGGCGAACGCAGCCTGCTGGGTGAAGGCCACCTGGCGCTGATCGACAACCAGATCTCGGCGACCACCGGCACGGTGCGGGTCAAAGCCGAGTTCGACAACAAGGACGGGCGCCTGTGGCCCGGCCAACTGGTCACCATTCGCTTGCGCACGGCCATGCAGGAGAATGCCCTCGTCGTGCCGCCGCCGGTCGTGCAGCGCGGTATCGACGGCCATTTCGTCTACCGCCTGGACGGGGACAAGGTCACCAGCGTGCCGGTCAAGGTGCTGTACCAGGACAGCGGGCTGAACATCATCGCCGGGGTCAAGGCGGGTGATCAGCTGGTGCTCGACGGCCAGTCGCGGCTCAAGCCGGGCTCGCGGGTCGAGGTCACCACCGATGCCCCTGCGCCTTCGGAAATGGCCGACCGCCGGAGCCAGCCATGAATACCCGCAACGGGGTTTCGGCCTGGTGCATCGATCACCCGATCGCCACCCTGCTGCTGACTTTCGCCCTGGTCCTGCTGGGCGCCATCGCCTTCCCTCGGCTGCCGGTGGCTCCGCTGCCAGAGGCCGACTTCCCGACCATCCAGGTCACCGCTCAACTGCCTGGGGCCAGCCCGGAAACCATGGCCTCGTCGGTCGCCACGCCGCTTGAAGTGCAGTTCAGCGCCATCCCCGGCATGACCCAGATGACCAGCAGCAGCGCGCTGGGGTCGACCACGCTGATCCTGCAGTTCACCCTCGACAAGAACATCGACACCGCAGCACAGGAAGTGCAGGCCGCCATCAACACCGCCACCGCACGGCTGCCACAAGACCTGCCCAACCCGCCGACCTGGCGCAAGGTCAACCCAGCCGACAGCCCGGTGCTGGTGATGACCGTCAGCTCGAACCAGATGCCCGGCAATGACCTGAGCGACTACGCCGAAACCCTGCTGGCCCGGCAACTGAGCCAGATCGATGGGGTCGGCCTGATCAACATCACCGGGCAACTGCGCCCGGCCATCCGCGTGCAAGCGCAACCGGAGAAGCTGGCCGCCATCGGCCTGACCCTCGCCGACCTGCGCCAGGCCATCCAGCAAACCAGCCTCAACCTGGCCAAAGGCGCGCTGTACGGCGAGCACAGCGTGTCGACCATCGCCGCCAACGACCAGCTGTTCCACCCCGAAGACTATGCCCAATTGATCGTCTCGTACCGCAACGGTGCGCCGGTGCACCTGCAGGACGTGGCCAAGGTCATCAACGGCGCCGAGAACGCCTACGTCAAGGCTTGGTCCGGTGACCAGCCGGGGTTGAACCTGGTGATCTTCCGCCAGCCTGGCGCGAACATCGTCGACACCGTCGACCGGGTGCTGGCCGCGCTGCCCAAGCTGAAGGAAATGCTCCCGGCGTCGATCGAGGTGTCGGTGTTGCAGGACCGTACCCAAACCATCCGCGCCTCGCTGCACGAGGTGGAGCTGACCTTGATGATCGCCGTGGCCCTGGTGATCGGGGTGATGGCGCTGTTCCTGCGCCAGTGGTCGGCGACCCTGGTGGTGTCCAGCGTGCTCGGCGTGTCGCTGATTGCCAGTTGCGCCTTGATGTACGTACTCGGCTTCAGCCTGAACAACCTGACCCTGGTGGCCATCGTCATTTCGGTGGGGTTCGTGGTCGACGATGCCATCGTCGTGGTAGAAAACATCCATCGCCACCTGGAGGCGGGTGACGACAGCCGCACGGCCGCCCTCAAGGGCGCAGGCGAAATCGGCTTTACCGTGGTCTCGATCAGTTTCTCGCTGATCGCTGCCTTCATCCCGCTGTTGTTCATGGGCGGGGTGGTCGGGCGCCTGTTCAAGGAGTTCGCACTGACCGCCACGGCCACCATCCTGATTTCGGTGGTGGTTTCGCTGACCCTGGCACCCACCCTGTGTGCGCTGTTCATGCGCCGCCCGACCGGCGCGCAGCACGGCGGCTTCGGTGAACGCCTGGTCAAGTGGTACGAAAAAGGCCTGAACCGCGCCCTGGCCCACCAGCGCCTCACACTTGGTGTGTTCGGCGTGACCCTGGCCCTGGCGGTGGTGGGTTATGTGGCCATCCCCAAGGGCTTCTTCCCGTTGCAGGACACCGGTTTCATCCTCGGCACCAGCGAAGCGGCAGCGGACGTGTCGTACCCGGCCATGATCGAGAAACACCAGGCCCTGGCCAAGATCATCGAGGCCGACCCGGCCGTGCGGGCGTTCTCGCATTCCGTCGGCGTCACCGGCAGCAACCAGACCATCGCCAACGGCCGCTTCTGGATCGCCCTCAAGCCCCGCGGCGAACGCGATGTGTCGGCCAGCGAGCTGATCGACCGGCTGCGGCCCAAGCTCGCCCAGGTGCCGGGCATTGTGCTGTACATGCGCGCCGGCCAGGACATCAACCTCAGCTCCGGCCCATCACGCACCCAGTACCAGTACGTGCTCAAGAGCAACGACGGTGTGGCGCTGAACCTGTGGACCCAGCGCCTGACCGACCGCCTGCGCGAAAACCCGGCGTTGCGTGACCTGTCCAACGACCTGCAACTGGGGGCCAGCGTCACCCGCATCGACATCGACCGCCAGGCCGCCGCACGCTTCGGCCTGACCACCACCGACATCGACCAGGCGCTGTACGACGCCTTCGGCCAGCGGCAGATCAGCGAGTTCCAGACCGAGACCAATCAGTACAAGGTCATCCTCGAACTGGACGCCCGCCAGCGCGGCAAGGCCGAGAGCCTCAACTACTTCTACCTGCGCTCGCCCCTGAGCAACGAGATGGTGCCGTTATCGGCGGTGGCCCACGTCGCGCCGCCGAGCACCGGGCCGTTGTCGATCAGCCATGATGGCCTGTTCCCAGCCGCCAACCTGTCGTTCAACCTCGCCCCGGGCGTGGCCCTGGGCGATGCGGTGAGCATCCTTGAGCGCACCCAGCGCGAACTGGGCATGCCCGACTCCATCAGCGGCAACTTCCAGGGTGCGGCGCAGGCCTTCCAGAGTTCGCTGTCGAGCCAGCCGTGGCTGATCCTGGCTGCGCTGGTGGCGGTGTACATCATTCTGGGGGTGCTCTACGAGAGTTTCGTCCACCCACTGACGATTATCTCCACCCTGCCCTCCGCGGGCCTGGGCGCGCTGATTCTGCTCTGGGCCATGGGCCAGGACTTCAGCATCATGGGGCTGATCGGCGTGGTGCTGCTGATCGGCATCGTCAAGAAAAACGGCATCCTGCTGATCGACTTCGCCCTCGAAGCCCAGCGCCACCACGGCCTCACGCCCGAGCAGGCAATCCACCAGGCCTGCCTGACGCGCTTCCGGCCGATCATCATGACCACCCTCGCCGCCCTGCTCGGCGCAGTGCCGCTGATGTTCGGCTTTGGCACCGGCGCCGAGCTGCGCCAGCCACTGGGCATCGCGGTGGTCGGGGGGTTGTTGGTGAGCCAGGCCCTGACGCTGTTCACCACCCCGGTCATATACTTGGCCCTGGAGCGCCTGTTCCACCGCCGCCGGGCCGCCCATGCGGCCGCGCCAAGTGCCAGTTGAGACAAGACCATGCGTGTGCTGATCATCGAAGACGAAGAAAAAACCGCCGACTACCTGCACCGCGGGTTGAGCGAGCAAGGCTTTACCGTGGACCTGGCGCGTGACGGTATCGATGGCCTGCACCTGGCCCTGGAAGGCGACTACGCCGTGATCGTGCTCGATGTGATGCTGCCCGGCCTGGACGGCTATGGCGTGCTGCGCGCCTTGCGCGCGCGCAAGCAGACGCCGGTGATCATGCTGACCGCCCGCGAGCGGGTCGAAGACCGCATCCATGGCCTGCGCGAAGGCGCCGACGACTACCTGGGCAAGCCCTTTTCGTTCCTTGAGCTGGTCGCTCGCCTGCAGGCCCTGACCCGTCGCAGCAGCAGCCATGAACCGCTGCAGATCCAGGTCGCCGACCTGTGGATCGACCTGATGGCGCGCAAGGCCAGCCGCGCCGGCCAGCGCCTGGACCTGACCGCCAAGGAATTCTCGCTGCTCAGTGTGCTGGCCCGCCGCCAAGGCGAAATTCTGTCCAAGACCGCCATCGCCGAGCTGGTCTGGGACATCAACTTCGACAGTGATGCGAATGTCGTCGAGGTGGCGATCAAGCGCCTGCGCGCCAAGCTCGATGGGCCTTTCGACAACAAGTTGCTGCACACCATCCGAGGCATGGGCTATGTCCTGGAAAACCGTGCGGGCTAACTCCATCGCGCTGCGCCTGTCGGCGCTGTTCATCCTGGTGGCGGTGGGGGTGTTTTTGCTGATCGGGTCGGCGTTGTATCGCCAGGTCGACCACAGCCTCGACCTGCTGCCGGCCGCCGAGCTAGATGCACGGTTCAGCGTGCTCGAGTCCACCCTCAACCGCTTCGGCACCGCCGAGCACTGGGCCAAGGTCAGCAACAAGCTCAACCTGCTCAGCGAGGAGGACAAGCGCATCCGCTTCTGGGTGGTCAGCAGCGATCCGGCATACGACTATGGCCACCCCAGCGAACTAGTGCGCGCGTTTGCCGAAGGCCCGCCAGGCATGCGCGACCTGCGCCTGCCAGACCAGCCCTACCCCTACAAAGTCCTGGTCAGCGAGTTGCCGGCCCTGGCCGACCGGCCGCCGCTGCGTTTTCTGATTGGCATCGACACCGAGACCTTCTGGCAGGCGCAACACAGCCTGCTGGTGGCCATCGTCGGCCTGGCGGTGCTCGGTGTGCTGCTGGCGTCGGTGCTCGGTTACTGGGTGGCCCGCATCGGCCTGCGCCCGTTGCTGGCGTTGTCCAACGAAGCCCAGGCACTGGCCCCACCGCGCTTGGACGGGCGCCTGCAAACTAATGATCTGGCCCCGGAACTGGCGCAATTCGCCGGGGCCTTCAACGCCGCGCTTGACCGGGTCAGCCAAGCCTACTCGCGGCTGGAGGCGTTCAACGCCGACGTGGCCCACGAACTGCGCTCGCCGCTGACCAACCTGATCGGCCAGACCCAAGTGGCCCTGACCCGCGGTCGCAGTGCCGAGCACTACTTCGAAGTGCTGCAATCCAACCTTGAAGAACTCGAGCGGCTGCGCAGCATCATCAACGACATGCTGTTCCTGGCCAGCGCCGACCAGGGCAGCAAGGCCACCGCGCTAACCCAGGCGTCGCTGGCTGAGGAAGTGGCGACCACGCTGGATTACCTGGACTACATCCTCGAAGACGCGCAGGTCCGCGTGGAGGTCAGTGGCGATGCTCAGGCACCCATCGAAAAAGCCCAACTGCGCCGCGCGCTGATCAACCTGCTGAACAACGCGGTGCAGCACACCGCGCCCAACCAGGTGATTGAGGTGCGAATCGAAAACGGGGCGGAACAGGTCACCATCGCCGTGAGCAACCCGGGCCCTGCAATCGATGACGCGCACCTGCCGCTGCTGTTCGAGCGCTTCTATCGGGTGGATGCCGCGCGCAGTAACAGTGGTGGCGGCAACCACGGTTTGGGGCTCGCGATCGTCAAAGCGATCGCCCTGATGCATGGGGGCGAGGTTTTTGTGCACAGCGAGGCCGGCGCCAACACGTTCGGCATTCGCCTGCCAAGCGCTCAACGACGCGGGTTTCCAGCAAAAGCCTGAGTGTTCGCCGCACGATCGTTACCTTTTGCGCAACAGTGCTTATCGTACTTCGCTCTGTTTCCAAGGCCATTGAGGGACTAACTTTAGCCCTGTCCTCATTAGCACTTGCATCGCAAGAAGGTAGTTTCAAATGTCCAACAGTATGGGTATTGCCAGCGTCTTCGTCCTGTCTTCCCTGTTGTTGTCGCCCCTGGCCATGGCCGAAGAATCCCCCGCTTTCGTCGCCCGTAATGCCGAGCTCGCCGCGGTCCATCAAGAAGCCCGCGAAGCCGTAGCCGCACAGCAGACCGATGCCGTAAAAGACGCAAACCAGACAGCTTCCAAAGTGTCCAGCGACGTTAATGCCGATAGCTGATCGACCGTTGTACCTGCTCCCGATTTCCCTTGGCTACGCCATGGGCACCGCTGGTGCCGATATGTTAGCCTTTTAAAGCCGCTGCCAATCAGCGGCTTTTTTTATGTGCTTTAACTATCAGCCCCGCTGTAACGTCCCTAATAAAAAAGTTGCACATTCAAAAATAAAAACTGCCCCACCGTCAGACCAAAGGAGCTAGTACCGGTGCCTTCCGCGTTTCGTTTTACCCCGCTGTTCATTGCATTGACTGCAACGATTCCCACCGCCGCCCAGGCAGATGAAGACAAGGCTGATGGCTTCATCGAAGGTTCTTCGTTCAACCTGCATTTTCGTAATGCCTATTTCAACCGCGACAACCACAACGCCGGCGTGCGCGACACCCGCGAGTGGGGCCAGGGCGCGGTTGCACGCTTCGAGTCCGGCTATACCCCGGGCGTGATCGGCGTTGGCGTGGACGCCCATGCCATGTTGGGCCTCAAGCTCGACGGCGGTGGCGGCCATGCCGGCACCAGCATTCTGCCGACGCATGTGAAGGACGACGGCGAACTGGGCGCGGCCCCGCATTCGTTCTCTACCGCAGGCGCGGCGCTCAAGCTCAAAGCCTTTGACACTGAGCTCAAAGCCGGTGACCTGTTCCTCACCAACCCAGTGATCGCTGGCGGCGAAACCCGCATGCTGCCGCAGACCTTCCGCGGTGTAAGCCTGACCAACACCAGCGTCGACGGCCTGCTGCTCGAAGGCGGCCAAGTCAGCTTCACCAAGCCGTACAACCAGAGCGGCCACCGCCGCATCGACACCTATTACGGCTCGCTGGACGAACATGACAAGAGCAAGCACCTGAACTGGGCGGGCGCGTCCTGGAGCGGCACGGAAAACATCACCGCCAACCTTTACGCCGCCGAGCTGAAGGACATCTGGAACCAGTACTACGCTGATTTTGACTACACCTACGTGGTCAACGACCTGGTCAGCCTCAACCCGGGCGTGCACTTCTATCACACCCAGGACACCGGCCAGGCCCTGCTGGGCAAGATCGACAACAACACCTACAGCGTGCATTTCACCGTCAACGCCGGCTTCCACAGCGTCACGGCCGCCTACCAGCGGGTCAACGGCGATACACCGTTCGACTACATCAACCTGGGCGACAGCGTGTACCTGGACAACTCGCGCATGTACTCGGACTTCAACGCCCCCAACGAGCGTTCGTGGAAGCTGCAGTACGGCTATGACTTCGCCGGCCTGGGCGTCCCCGGCCTGAGCACGACGCTGTCGTATTCGCGTGGCGAGGCAGACCTGACCAAGGCTGACCAGGGCAACACGCACTACGACTACTACCGCGCCGATGGCAAGAACGCCATGCACTGGGAGCGTGACCTGGATGTGAAGTACGTGTTCCAGGAAGGCGACTTCAAGGACCTTTCGGTGCTGGTGCGTTATGCCGCACACCGTGGCAGCCAGGGTTATGCGTCGATCGACAGCAGCAGTGACAACGATGAACTGCGCGTGATCGTTGATTATCCGCTGAACGTGTTCTGACCCGCTCCTAGTTTCATTGACTTAGCACAGACCCAGTGGGAGCGGGCTTGAAGGCAGGCTTGCGACCACTGTTCTCTGCACCACCACGCGATTCCGTCGGACAAATCTTGTCCGACAATCCCCTCTTCCCTAGAATATCGCCGCCGCGAATGGCCCTGCCTCAGCAGTAGCGAGCATGCTCACCCGATCACCGCGTTTCGCACTCTACAGGTCGCACCCCGAGCTGATCCTCAACCTGGGCAGTTGCCTCGCCGTGCTCGCCATCGTGGCCATCGTCAGCTACCTGCTGGCCCGTGAGCGCGACAGCGTCGAGCTGTCGGCCATCCGTTCTTCCAACAACATCGTCCAGCTGATCGAAAGCGATATCCTGCGCAATGCCGAACTCTACGATCAGTCGTTGCAAGGGCTGATCTGGGCAGTCGGGCGCAAGGAGCTGCCTGAAGTGCCTGGCGTGTTGCGCCAGCGCCTGTTGTTCAATGAAGCCTTCGTCGACCGCAAACGCGGTGACGTACTCTGGCTCGACAAGCAAGGTAACGTGGTGGGCGATTCCACCAGCGCCATACCGCGCCAGGCCAACTTCGCCGACACCGGTGTGTTCAAGGCCCATCAACACAACGCCAACCTCGGCTTGCTGGTCGGCCCGCCGTTCAAGGCCAAGCTGGGCGACCTGGACTGGTGCATCAGTTTCAGCCGGCGCATCCCCGGCCCAGACGGCGAATTCGCCGGCCTGGCAGCGGGTGCCCTGCGCCTCTCGTACTTCAGCGAACTGTTCAAGCGCCTGGACATCGGCGATGACAGCAGCATCAACCTGTTCAATACCGACGGCCAGTTGCTGGCCCGCCAGCCGACCCGCCCGCAAGACCCGCTGATCGGCACCAATTACGCCGAGCGGCCCAACTTCAAGCGCATCCTTGGCGAGCGCAGTGGCAGCTTCACAGCCCTTTCTGCCACCCACGGCACCTCACGCATGTACACCTTCGCCCGGGTCGCCGACCTGCCGCTGATCGTGTTGGTGGCGCACTCGGCCGACGAGGTGTTCCAGTCGTGGCGGCGCACCGCGATTCTGGTCAGCGTGGCCACCGGCGTGCTGTGCATCGGCATCCTCTGGCTAACCTTGCTGCTGGGCCGCGAGCTGCGCCGCCGGCACGAGGCCGAACAAGGCCTGGCCACCCTGGCCGCCACCGACAGCCTGACCGGCCTGGCCAACCGCCGCCGGCTGGACCAGGTGCTGCGCCAGGAGTGGGCACGCGCGCAGCGCAACCACAAACCGTTGGCCGTGCTGATGGTGGATGTGGACCATTTCAAGGCATTCAACCAGCGCCACGGCCACGCGGGTGGTGACCATGCCTTACGCGAAGTGGCGAAGTGCATCGAGGGGTGCATCAGGCGCCCGGCGGACCTGGCGGCACGCTATGGCGGGGAGGAATTTCAGGTGATATTGCCAGAAACCGATCTGGCCGGCGCCACGCTGCTAGCCGAGCGCATTCGGGCCAGCGTCGCGGCCCTGGCGCCCTTTGCCAATGACACCCGTGCCGTCACGGTCAGCATCGGCATCGGCCTCTACGAAGCAAACCCCCAGCACGATCTGGCGAGCGTGCTGGGGGCTGCGGATGAGGCGCTCTACCGGGCCAAGGCCAATGGCCGTAACCGGGTAGAAGGGCCTGGCGACTAGGAGCGGGCGCGGGCGGCGTTACGCAGCGCTTTCACCTGGTCGTGGTTACGTTGCACGCCTTGCAGTTGTTTTTCCACCAGGGTGTAGCTCTGATCGCTGGCGGTACGGCCCAGTTTGACCAGTTTCTCGCGGGCTTCCTTGTAGGCTTTCAGGGCATGGTCCTCGCCCCGCTCGACTTCGTTCAGCACGGCCTCTTCATCCTTGCCGGTGACCATCGCCTTGAGGTTGACCCAACCACGGTGCAGGTCGCCGCTGATGCTGGTGGACGTCTCAGGATCGCCACCCAAGCGGCGCACTTCGCTTTGCAGTTCACCGGCGGCATTGGCGCACTCACCGGCGCGCTGCACGAAGAAGGCTTTCAGCTCTGGGTTCTTGACGTCATCAGCCGACGACTTGAAGCCTTTTTCGCCATCCTTGCTGTATTCGATCAGGTCGTTGAGCACATCAATTACGTCTTTGTTGGGGTTGCTCATTTCACGAACTCCTTGGCAGGTGATAGTCATCTGTAATGGAGCAGCGTTCGTGCCAACTTTAGACAGAAAAATAAATCGTTATAAATCAATAAGTTAACTAATTAGAAGAATGCACTCGAAGCGGCGTTCTGCATGATTGCCGCTTGGGCCTTCGTGCAGATTGCAGTATGGTCGGCGCTTTTGGACTGCCAGGTGCGTCGATGAAACCGGAAACCCTCGAACTGCTGGTCACCCGGACCATGCCCTTTGGCAAATACCAAGGCCGGATTATCGCCGACCTGCCGGGTGACTACCTGGCCTGGTTCGCGCGCAAAGGCTTCCCTGCCGGAGAACTGGGCGGGTTATTGGCGTTGATGCATGAAGTCGATCACAACGGGCTGATGGACTTGCTAGAGCCCTTGCGGCAAAAGCATCGGCGCTAATAGCGCCTCATTGGCTGCTCCTACAGATACGGTCGCCAGCCGAACTCAGGGTCGGCTTTTGCTGGTTCAATGCTGACCTCAGGCTTGTGCTTGACCTGTAGGAGCAGCCTTGTGCTGCGAAAGGGCCGGTATGGCTGAA